>NZ_CANPVT010000054.1 GCF_947581735.1 Candidatus Palauibacter soopunensis | reverse complement strand
CACAGCGAGTTCACGGCGATCCGCACCTCTCCCTCCGGGTTCAGCCGGCGCGACATGATCCGTTGGATTCACATGTCTTTGTGAGCATTGAGCTTACGGGATTCGACGGTCGAATTCCCGCTGATTGACTCCCGCCGATTGACTTTGGGTCAGGCTCGGACCCTCGGGCGGCTGTCCAGAGCCTTCCTGAGTTGTACCGCGTCGGCCTGCTGATAGCAGCGCAGCACGGTCTGGGCCTCCTTCCAGCCTCCCAATTCGCACAGCACCTTGAGCGGCAGGTCCATGAGGTCGCTGGCAAACTTGCGCCTGAGCGAGTGCCAGCCCCGCCCGCGCTCGTGCTCCAGTCCCGCGAGCCGCTCGGCCTTGCGCCACCAAGCCGCCACCCGCCCCGGACTGATGCTCGCCGAGGGATTCCTCGGTGCGGGCAGGATCAGCTTGTCCCCGCTCCCGGGGTTCGCTTCCCGCGCCTCCTCCAACACCGTTACCGCCTCCACCGTCATCGGCGTGACGTGCTCATAGCCCGTCTTCTCGTGCTCCGCGCGCCACCGCACCGCCCGGCCCTCGAAGTCGATGTCGGTCCACCGAAGCTGGCGGATCGCTCCGATCCGGTGGCCGGTTTCGTGCGCGAGCACCAAGGCGACATGGAACCGCCAACCGACCTGCCGGGACACCCGGAGCATCGCCTGATACTCCTCCTCGGAGAGGACGGGCCGGGTCGGGTTCTTCTGCTTGGGCGTCTTCAGTCCCCTCAGCGGATTCGAGTCGAGAAGGAGCCTTCCCTCCTCGTCCCGGGATTTCGTCGCCCAGTTGAACACCGCGAGCAGGAACTTCAGGTCCAACTCGATGGTCCGATTGGAAACGGGCTCCCCGCTCGACCCGATCCTTCCCGCCCGGCGCTCGCGGATGAAGCGGTCCCAATCGCGCTGAGAGAGCGTCTCGGGACTCCGGTCCCGTCCAAAGAACCGGAGGAACATCTCCGTCGTGACCCTATCCCGGTGTTGGACCCGCCTCGTCTTGGTGGGCGTCACCTCCTCACCGTAGATGTCAAAGAGCGATCCCAGCGTGAGCGGCTCCGGCTCGGCTTCGGCCTTGCCGTTGGACTCGCGAACCGCGAAGCCCGCGGCCGCCTCGTCGGCCTGCTTCTTTGCTCGGGTCCAATCGCGGTGCCCGAGCGACCGGGTGAGCCTGCGGCCGTCCTCTCGCCACTCCAACTGGTACAGGCCGGTCTTGGGGTCGGGGAACGCCCTCACCCGGTTCCGGCCCCATTCTCCGGCGCTGTAGGAGCGCCGGTCTCGTTTCGTGCGTGCCATCGTTCGATTCCTCTCGATTGATGGACTGCACGATCCGCCTATCCCGAAGGTCGCGGGGAAGCGGCGTGTCCGCCAGTCGCGGACCGCGGCCCCGATGACGGCGAGTGTCGTGTTCCCCGTCGGCGGAATCCCCTTCCCGGAGGGATCGCTGGCCCGGAGCGACCTCCCTCGGAGGGTTGGGATGGCGTGCACGTCCCAACCCTCCCCCGTGGCACGCCAAGCGTCCAGGGATGGGGGTCGCTCCGGCCACGGCCGCAGGTTTCGGCGCGGCGCAACCGTCCCGGAGGCCGCGGTGCAACCCGAAGCCGTCCGGCGAGTTGCGGACTTCCCGGTTCGCACGCCCGAGCGCGATTTCCTTGCACAAGCACCCCGATGTCGATGTGCACCTCCGGATCGGCAACGGACTCCGCCGAACGAAGCCTGAATCCGGGCTCCGGCAACGCGGCTCGGAACAGACCGTCGATCATCCCTTCGGGACGGGCCGATACGAAGCGGAGCCCCGTCTCGGCGAGGTGGCGGAGGTAGCGGTTGAGGCCGTCCTAGACCGCATCGTCATCCATGTCCCGGAGGGCGTTCCCGGCGCGCTCGATCCCCGCGCCGGTCGGGTGAGGTGGTCACGGGGCGCATGGCCGGTCATCGAGCCGTGAGGGTTCGGAAGCCGTTATCGGGCGACACGGAGGCATTTCGGGAGATCTGCGGGCCACAGGATCGCGCAGGATCGACGATCCCGGGTCTCCGAGGGGTATGGGTCGGGTGGAATGCGACGGTCGGCGGAGCGCGCCGTTCTCGCCCTCGCAGTCCGTGAGACCGGCGGCGAGCAGGCCGGGGAGCTTGGCCGCGACGGCCCCGTCTAGGCTGTTCCGGGCGGTGCCCGGAGAGGCGTTTCGGAGGGCCGACCCAAGGCTGGCTTGTCGCATGTTAAGGCCGACAAGCCAGCCTACCCCTTGTGGGTACAAAGGGGCTGGCGAGGGGTGCTCCGCCCCCTTCGATCCCCAAGGCAAAACTCCGCGCCGGCAGCGTTCGCGGTTGGGGTTCCGCCCGCCTTCGCGGGGTCCGAACGTCTCCTGGGCGGCCGCCTGGGGGATGTCCTCCCGACGGCCCCCCGATCACCGCCCGTCGAGGCCGTCGGCTTCGGGGCGAGTCCGCGGAGTGACCGGCGGTCGGCGTGGTCGACGTTTCCACCGCTTCGGCGCCGGTCCCCCCGGCCTCCGGGACGGACTCTGCCCGTCCCTCCCGCCGGGGTTGAGTTCCCTTCCCAACCCCGGGCTGAAAGAAGACCACACCCACCGGCTTGAGCACCTGACGGTCCTACGAGCCAGCCGCTCACGCCGTCTCGATGAAACGCACAGGGGGCCGTGGCATCCGAGCCCCCGGAAGACGCGCAACGGGCCGGGAGGTTGAAAAATCGGGGGGGGGGGTAGCATTGTAAGGTCGTCTTCGTCACTTCTCCGCCCCCCGATTCAAGGAAAGCCACACATGAAGAGGATCCCAACCATCCTTTCTTGGAGAATCGTCATGATTGTCATGACGGCAGTTGTGATCGCTGGCTGCGCCACGCTCTTCAACTCAGGGACCAAGAGCGTTGCCATGGGTTCGAATCCAAGCGCCGCCGAGGTGTGGATCGACAACGTAAACCGGGGAACTACGCCCATCACCTTGGAGTTGAACAACCACCAGAGCCACACCGTGGTGTTCCGAAAGGAAGGCTATCAGGATGTCGCCTGCGAACTCACGGCTTCGGTCGGTGCCGGCTGGGTCATACTGGACATCCTAGGTGGGTTGCTTCCGGTAATCATAGATGCGGCTACCGGCGAGTGGAAGGGCATCGATCAGGGAACCTGCAATGTCAACCTTCCCTCAGCTGACGACCCGAAGTCCAGCGACGCCAAGCAAGGGAGAAGCCCCGAGCCGACCGATTGGGCAGCGGTCGCCGAGCACAGAGGGTGGGTTGCGCTCACGGAAACCGCATCACACTGAGAGCATCCGGGGCGGGGGATGTCCGGCGAGTGGCCAGCGCACCGTCTTCCACAACTCTAGGAGGTCCGCTGTCGTCGAAACTCGTGCCGGGACATGCGTTCGCGAGCCCCGGCATTTCCCGGCAAACGAGTCCGATATTCCGGTCATCCGGCCCGGTCCAGCAAGGTCCAACACCAACGGCAGGGATGGCGGATCATGCAGTCCTGTATGACTTTAGATGATTTCCTGCCGTAATCTATACCCCTCGCTATCCGTCGGCGCGACAGTTCCTGCGCATAGGTGCACAGGTGCAGTTTGCTCAACGCATAGTACTTCAGGCCGTCCTTCAGCCCGTAGTCGGTAAAGGCGCCGAACCCGCCGAAGTCGATCGAATCGGCGGCCCGATGCGTTTCGGACACGATGAAGACGATTCTTGGGACCTCTCCATCACGATCGCCCGGCCGAAGGATGCCGCCCGCCAGCAGTCGGTCGATCAGTACGCGGTTGGCCAGGAAATGAACCGCGAACATCAACTCGTAGCCCTGGACCGACCTGCGTGCCTTCGCCGGCATCAGGCCGGCGTTGAGGACGAGGATGTCCACCTCGCGGCGTTCGCGTTCGAGTCCGTCGCACAGCGCGTGCACGGAGTCGAGGTCGGCCAGGTCCACGCGAAGCATGTCGACTGCGTCGGAACCGGCGAGCCGTCCGACGTCCTCCCCGGCCTCCGGATGTCCGCCGCGGCAGGCCATGAGCACCTCTGCGCCGCGTTTTGCCAGGTCGACCGCCACCGCCCTTCCGAGGCCCCGGTTGGCCCCCGTCACGAGGCACACCCTTCCGTCGAGGCGGACGTCCTCCGGGACGGGGCTCAGCCCGGGGCGTTGGAAGAAACGATCGACGACCCCGCTGGCGAAGGCCCTGAACTTCCGGTTGTAGTTCGTGGCTCGCATGTCTCACTCGTCCGGTATCCGGTATTTGCGGCGGTAGGCCTCGGAGTATCCGTCTATGGTCTCCTCGTCGAGACCGAAGCTGGCCGGCGCGTAGACGTGCCTCCCGTGGCCGTCCTTCCCGCTTCGTTCGGAGACGCTTCTCGCGGCGTCCGCGGCTGCCTCCGTGAAGTCGATCCCCGCGGCCCCGTATATCCTGCGCAACTCGCCGAGCGGATCCGCGATCAGGTCGTAGAATGATACATCGACGAACACATGCTCGTCCGCGCTTCGCCGCACGCTCATGGAGCGCTCCATCATCCGGCGGATCTTCCTCATCCAGTGCGCCCCGATCTCCACCGGATCCACATGGTCGCTGAAAATGCCGCGTCCATGCGCGACCATACTGCAGAACGACGGCACCGATTTCTTCGGATCGCGATGCGTCTGGATGACGCACACGTCGGGGAAGACATCGAGGATGACGTCGAGGTGTTCCATGTGATGCGGCGTCTTGAGCACCCAGCGGTCACCTGGGCGCTGCCAGTGCAGGATTTTCAGCACCGTGAGCATGTACTCGTAGCACTTCGTGTGGTCCCGGGCTTCGAGCCAGCGCGAATAGCTCGGCACATGCATCGCCGCTTCCGGCGCCTGGCTCATGAACGAGAGATCGAGCAGAAGGACGTCCTCCTCCGGCGCGTCCCAGGCCATGGGGTGAACGGCTCGGAAATCGGGCGCCAGGAACCCGATCGCCCGCGCGGCGCGTTTCGCCTGACGCATACGGCGCCGCGGAGCCCCCGTCCCTTCGTCCCGGAGAGGCACGGGGTTTAGGACTTCCCACGCACGCAGGGCGCGAGTCCCGGGGTCGGCGGCAAGCAACCGGTGCAGCGTCGTCGTCCCGGTGCGCTGCAGGCCCGCGATGAGGAGGATACGCCCCAGGTCCACGTCGAGAATCTCCGGGCGCTCCCGAAGCAACCGTGCCGCGCGCAATCGAATCGCCAGGGCCGAGACGATCCGGGAGCGCTGAATCGTCGCGCCGAGCGCCGTCAGTCGCGCCTCCGCGTTGATCGATTCGACGAGCACCTCGAGGGGCTCCAGGAACCACTCATCGCCGAAGTCCGAGAGTCCCGTCCGTCGCCTCGCGGCGGCGATCATGCGGCCGACGTCCAGGGCGCCGCCGAAGCCGCACCTCCGGGCCGCCCTCCCCACCTGGTTGAAGAGGGAAACGGCCAGAGGGCGGTACGGCCTGCGGTACTCCGTCGAGGTCCGCACTGGGCTGCCGTCCGCCTCGCCTACGCCTCGCGAAGCGAGCGCAGTTCCGAGAGCTTCACGAGCCGCGTTCGCGGCTGCGGGTGCTCCACCGCCCGGATCCACCGGAAGCACATCGTCCCCGATGTATGGCCCGCCGTCTCCAGCCAGTTCGGGAGCCCGGGATCTTCATGGGAGACGACGAGGCGTACGGAACCGTCCTCCTCGTGGTGCGCGAGGTGCTTGTTCGTGTGGATGGTGTGATAGCGGTAGTCCAGCGATTCCATCCAGTAGTTGTTCAGTTGAAAGTTCCAGTGCTCGCACTCGGGCGGCATCGCTTCGATGACGAGCGCTTCGTCGTCCTCCACGGCCCAGTGACTGTGGTAGTAGGCGATGTTCGGGTCGCCGCCCGCCTGGAGCGACACGTCCGGATCGAACCTCGGCAGGGTGTTCGAGTGTTTCCGGAAGCCTCGAGCCCAGTTCGCGAACAGCATCGCCGCCCCCGCCACCAGGGTGCCGGCGGACTTCAGCCCCTCATCGATCTGCTCCGGCGTGAGCGGTCGGGGCCGCTTCTCATCGTCCGCGCACCCGATACGCTCGATGTGAAGTTCGGCCGGCACCTCGGTCTCCCGGTCGAGGAAGGTCTGGCGCACGATCAGCGTGCGGCTCTCCGCCGTCATCGGCAGCCAGTTCCCATCGTGGCGCCGGCCGCTGACGATGAGTTCGAAGGTCCCAGCCTCGTCGATCTCCATCTCGCCGGCCTCGATGTAACCGGTGGGGGGCAGGCCGCCGCTCTGCCCGTAGTGGCCGGCCTGCGTGCCGAAGCCGAGGTACGTCACCGTGTTGCGCCGCCCGGAGATCCGGTACTCGAAGTCGCCGTGAATGGCCGCCGTCTGGTAGTAGTTGTCGGGGTTGTCGCTCCCCAGCTTCACCGTCTCGTGGGCCACGCGGTGCAGCACGGGCGCCCGCGGGTCGGCGTGTTCCACGAAGGCCATGAACCCCCCGCGGGCCAGGCGGCTGAGATACCGGTATCCCTCCGCCTGGTTGAAGGGGTCGCGGGGCGCGCCGGGGAAGGTCAGCGCGGCCCCCGCCGCCTTCAGCGTGTCGCAGAATTCGTCCCACGCCTTGCCGCTGACCACGCGCTGCGCTGCGGTATCCGCAGGCGTCCGGCCCCGCAGTTTCTGCGCCGCGAGCGAGAGGCGCCGAAAGAGCCCGATCAGTCCGATGACGAACTTTCTCATCGCGTCTCCCCTCTGCCCGTCCCGTGGCCTGAAGCGCGGTGCTTCGAGCGGCTAGCCGGTCTCCGCTTCCGCAAGGAGGGCGGTGATGCTCTCGCGCAGCGTGTCGACGCCGGCGCCGGTGCGTGCGGACGTTTCGACCAGCTGGTCCGCATCGAGTTCGAGCGCCTCGCGCAGCCTCT
Source organism: Candidatus Palauibacter soopunensis (assembly GCF_947581735.1). Taxonomy (NCBI): domain Bacteria; kingdom Pseudomonadati; phylum Gemmatimonadota; class Gemmatimonadia; order Candidatus Palauibacterales; family Candidatus Palauibacteraceae; genus Candidatus Palauibacter; species Candidatus Palauibacter soopunensis. The sequence continues at coordinate 30,875 of NZ_CANPVT010000054.1, read as the reverse complement.
CCGTCGCCCGCCGGCGCCCGGACCGGTTCAGCTTGTCCGTCTTCGTGAGCGCGAAAAGCGTCGGCGTCCCGGTCGCCCCCAGGAACTCGATCATCCGCTCATCGTCGTCCGTGAGTCCGCGGCGCGCGTCCACGAGCAGCACGAGTCCGAGCAGCTTCGTGGTCCGGCGCAGATACCCGTCGATCAGCCGCCCCCACTTCTCCCGCACGGTCTTCGGCGCCTTCGCGAACCCGTAGCCCGGCAAATCGACGAGCATGTAGCGGTCGTCGACGAGGAAGAAGTTGATCTCGCGGGTGCGCCCCGGCTGCTTCGAGGTTCGCGCGAGGCTTTTCCGCCCCACGAGCCGGTTGAGCAGCGAGGACTTCCCGACATTCGAGCGCCCGGCGATCGCGATCTGGGGGAGGTCGCGCGGCGGCTTCTGGCCGGCCGCACCGACGGCGCCGACAAACTCGACCGTCCTGACGCGCGTGACGACGTTGTCAGCCGGCGGCACAGGCCCGCTACGCTTCCCTGCGCTTGGCCTCGGGCTCGAGGATGAGGAGCGGCTGGTTGCTCTCCTCGACGGTTTCCCGCGTGACGACGACCTCGCGGATGTCCATCCGCCCCGGCAGGTCGAACATCACGTCGAGCATGATGGACTCCATCACGGCGCGCAGTCCGCGGGCGCCCGTCCCGCGGTCGATCGTCTTGCACGCGATCGCGCGCAGCGCCTCCGGGTCGAGCGTGAGGCCCACCCCCTCGAGTTCGAACATCTTCGTGTACTGCTTGAGCAACGCGTTCTTGGGACGCTGCAGGATCTCCACCAGCGCATCCTCGTCGAGGTTGTGCAGCGCAACGAGCACCGGCAGCCGCCCGACGAGTTCGGGGATGAGCCCGTAGCGGAGCATGTCCTCGGGTTCGACGCACGCGAGAAGGTTGTCCTCGTCGTTCGGCGCCACCCCCCCGGCGATGAAGTCATCCCGGAACCCGATCTGCCGCCGTCCCTGCCGTTCCTGGATGATCTCCTCGAGCCCGTCGAAGGCGCCGCCGCAGATGAAAAGGATGTTCCGCGTGTCGATCTGAATGTACTCCTGCTGCGGATGCTTGCGCCCGCCCTGGGGCGGCACGGACGCCACCGTCCCCTCGAGGATCTTGAGCAGCGCCTGCTGCACGCCCTCGCCGGAGACGTCGCGCGTGATCGACGGGTTGTCCGACTTGCGGGCGATCTTGTCGATCTCGTCGATGTAGACGATGCCGCGCTCGCACTCCGCCACGTTGTATTCGCCCGCCTGCAGGAGCCGGACGAGGATGTTCTCGACGTCCTCCCCCACGTACCCCGCCTCGGTGAGCGTCGTCGCGTCCGCGATCGTGAACGGGACCTGGAGAATCCGCGCCAGCGTCTGCGCGAGCAGCGTCTTCCCCACGCCGGTGGGACCGAGCAGCAGGATGTTCGACTTCTCGATCTCGACGTCGTCGACGAGACTGCGGTGGTTGATCCGCTTGTAGTGATTGTAGACGGCGACCGAGAGCGTCTTCTTCGCCATCTCCTGCCCGATCACGTACTCGTCGAGCGTCGCCTTGATTTCCGACGGCGTCGGTATCTCCGTGAAGCGCCCGCACTGTTCGCGTTCCTCTTCTTCGGCGAGGATCTCGTTACAGAGCGCGATGCACTCGTTGCAGATATAGACGTTGGGTCCGGAGATGAACTTCTGGACGGCGTCCTTGGACTTGCCGCAGAAGGAGCAGCGCAGGTGCTTGTCGCTCGGCATCGTCGCCTCCCCTCGGTCCCTCGGGTTGCTCCGGTGCTACTTTGCGACGGTGGGGCCGGGTCGGCCGTTCTTACCGTCAACCTCCGCCTCACGCGCGACCACGAGGTCGATGAGCCCGTAATCCTTTGCTTCCTCGGGGGACATGAAGCGGTCGCGGTCGACATCCTCGGCGATCCGCTCGAGATCCTGCCCCGTGTGTTCGGCGAGAATCCGGTTCAGCCGCTCGCGGGCGTTGAGGATTTCCTTCGCCTGAATCTCGATGTCCGCAGCCGTCCCATAGGAGCCGCCGGAAGGCTGGTGGATCATGATCCGCGCGTTCGGCAGCGAACGCCGCCTGCCGGGCGTGCCGGCGGCGAGCAGGAAGGCTCCCATCGACGCAGCCATCCCCATGCACATCGTCGCCACGGGCGCGTTCAGGAATTGCATCGTGTCGTAGATCGCGAGTCCTGCCTGGACGCTTCCCCCCGGCGAGTTGATGTAGATGTTGATCTCGCGCTCCGGGTTGTCCGCCTCCAGGAAGAGCAACTGGGCGATCACCACGTTCGCCACATCGTCGTTGATCGGAGCCCCGAGGAAGACGATCCGGTCCATGAGGAGACGCGAGAAGATGTCGTACGTGCGTTCCCCGCGGCTCGACCGTTCGATGACGTACGGTGCGAATATCGTGCTCAAATCAGTCCCTCACGTGGTTTGCGGCCAATCAGTTCACGTCCGAGCCATCGATCAGAAACCGGAACGCCTTGTCGATGGCAAAACGGCGGCGGAGCGGGTCGAGCTGCTTCTCCTTCGCGAGCTGCCGGCGTATCTCCACCAGGCTCTTGCCCCGCGCGTTCCCCAGTTCCGACAGGCGCTCGTCGAATTCCTCGCTCGACAGATCGAGTCCCTGATCCTCGATGAGTCGCTCGAGCACCAGATCCCGCTTGATCTGACGTTCCACCTGCGGGGCCACGGACCTGCGGGCCTCCTCGACCTGCTCGGGATCCGCTCCCTCGGGGGCGTCGATCACCCGGTCAAGATAACGCGACGTGAGACTCGGCGGCACCTCGAAGGCGTTTGCTTCGATCACCGCGTCGAGGAGTTGTTCGCCGACTTCCTCGTCCGCCTGACGTTCACCCCGCGCGAGGAGTTCCTTTTCGACCGCTTCGCGAAGCTCCGCCAGCGTCCCGAAATTTCCGATCTCGCTCGCGAACTCGTCCGTGAGGTCCGGAAGCTCGCTCGTTCGGACCTCGTCGAGACGGATCCGCAGCGACCGGGTGGTTCCCGCGAGTTCCGCGGCACCGAAGTCGTCCGGGTAGGAGACCGTGAATGTGCCTTCCTCGCCGGGCGCCAGCGCGAGGATCGCGTCCTCGACATCCGGAATCGCGTACCCCGCGCCCAGCTCGAACCGATACGGCTTCTCCGCGGCGCCGTCGCCCCCCTCACGTTCCCTGATGGCCACGGCGACGACGTCTCCGTTCCGCGGCGCCCGGTCCACGGGCTGCAGCACGGCGTTTTCCTTGCGGATGTTCTCGATGACCTCGTCGACGTCCGCATCCTCGACGGCCACCTCGCGCCGCTTGACCCGGAATCCTCCGATCCGCGCAAGCTCGATCGCCGGCATCACCTCCACGTCGATGCGAAACGAGAGCCGCTCCCCGGGCCGGTAATCCAGTTCGCTGACCACGGGTTCCCCAACGGTGGAGAGGTCGTGCCGCTGCACGGCGTCCCGAAACGCCCGGTTGACGAGCGCGTCGACCGTCCGTTCGTCGATGAGGGGACCGTAGCGTTCCTCGACGATCCGCACCGGGACCTTCCCCTTCCGGAATCCCTTGATGCGGGTCGTCTTCCGGAGCCTGGCGGCTTCCCGGCGGCGCGTCGCCGCCACCTGCGCGGGGTCCACGGACACGTCGAGGCGCCGCAGGTAGTCGTTCTCTCGCTTGATCTCGACGTCGAACGGATCTGTCGCGGCGGCTTGTGAATCGGCTGCGCTCAAGGTCGTATGGCTCCCGCTCGTGTGTTCGTGTCCCCGCACGGGTCAACGGCAGTGTCACGGCACGAAGTGCGAAAGGGGGGACTCGAACCCCCACGGCCAAGGGCCACCAGCTCCTAAGGCTGGCGCGTCTGCCAATTCCGCCACTTTCGCGCGAACCCCGCCAGGTCGAACGCAGCGCCGGGATCGGCCGGGAATCTCGGCACCGGCTGGAACGTGGGCAAGCAGAACCCCGCTCCGCCGGCGCCCCGCGGCTCAGCGTTCCGGGATCACGACGCTCCGGAACGCGTCCTGTCGACTCCCGTCGCCCAGCAGGAGATCGAGATGCACGCTCAGCGCATCGCCGGGCCCCAGCCCGGAGATGATGCGCTCGTAGTCGGCCCGCCCCTCAATCTCCTCGCCGTTGATGTCGACGATGAGGGTCCCCTCGGGAAGGCGCAGCCGCCCGACGGCGCCTCTCCGATCTCCGCCGACGATGACGACGCCCTTGAAACCGGGGTCGATCCTGTACCGCGCATGTTCCCGGGCTTCGACTTCGGCGTCATCCTTCACCGCGAGACCGAGGACATCGCCGGTCGCCTCGGTCGGCTCGGAGCGTGCCGCGACCTGCGGCGGCGAGTCGTCGTCCGCCGAGATGAGACGGACACGCGCCCGGTCGCGCTCCAGTGTGGAGCGGCGCACGACGTCCAGTTCCACGGTCTCGCCCGGCTCGAAAGCCCGGATCCGCCGCTGCAGTTCCGAAACGCCGGAGACGGGTTGTCCCGCCACGCCCACGATGACATCGCCGCCTTCGAGCCCGGCGAGCATGGCGGGACTGTCGTCGAAGGAGAAAGTCTGGATCTTCGCGCCCTCGACGCGCTCCAGACCGTAGAACGCGGCGTCCGCGGCGTCGACATCGGTAATCGAGACGCCGATGAGCGCCCGCCGCACCTCGCCGAATTCGATCAGATCGTCGACGACCTCGCGGGCGAGCTCGATCGGGACCGCGAAGCCGTACCCCTGGTAGCTCCCCGTCGTCGACAGGATCGCCGTGTTGATTCCGATCACCTCGCCCGCCGCATTCACGAGCGGCCCGCCCGAGTTGCCCCGGTTGATGACCGCATCCGTCTGGATGAAGTCCTCGATCGCGAGCGGGCTGCGCTGCCGGAGGATGGAGATGTTGCGCCCCTTGGCGGAGACGATCCCCGCCGTCACGGACGACAGCAGCGGTCCGGGCGCCGTGCGGAAGCCGGGGCTTCCGATGGCGAGCACCCACTCGCCTACGGCGGTCTCGTCACTGGAGCCGATGGGAAGGACGGCGATGTCGTCCACCTCGAGCCTCAGCAGCGCCACGTCGGTCTGCGGATCGCGGCCCACGAGTTCCACGTCGTCGAACACTCGTCCGTCGTGGAGTTCGATGTCGATGCGTTCCGCGCCCGCGACCACGTGGTTGTTCGTCACCACGTAGCCGGCCTCCGAGACGATGAAGCCGGATCCGCTCCACTCGACCGTCTGCGGCCGCCGCTCTTCCTCGCGGTCCTGTTCGGAATCGGGTGGGAACTCGAACCCGGGCGGGAACTCGAACCCCGGCGGTGGCTCGAACCCCGGCGGGAACGGGGACGCGTTCGGAGAGGTCTCCCGCTCCGCCGTCAGGTAGATCGTTACGACCGCGGGAGCCACGCGCTGCGCCACGTTGGCGAAGCCGTCCTCCATCGTCATCTCGGCGCCCGCGGGGGCTCCGTCCACCCACCCCGCGTCCCGGTTGCTGTCCGCCGCGATCGAAACCGGGGTCAGGTCCAGAACCGAAGCCAGCCCTACGCCGAACGCGAACGCGATCGCCGTCGCGATCAGCAGGTTCAGTCGAGTACGCAGCGAATCGCTCATCCCTCTATCTCCCTCTCCCGGCCGTATCACCTGACGGCCGAAGTACGAATATAGCAGACCGAATCGGCGTTTCTCCAACTCGGGCCAATGACGGTGACCACACCGGGTCCGTCACGCCCGAACGCCGAACCATGGGATGAACGGCGCGCGACCCGGGGTTGCCCGTCGTGCGGGCTCCCGGGTCGCGCGGTGAGACGTTGCCGGCGGCGGGCTACTTGTCGTCGGACTCCTCGACGATCTCGTAATCCGCCTCGACGACCTCCTCTTCCTCGGCGTCGTCCGCTTCCACCTCGACTTCGGCCTCTCCGTCGCCGTCGCCCGGCATGTCGCCCGGGGTGGCGTCGGCTCCCATCCCGGCCGCGGCGTACATCTTCTGCGCCGCCGCGCCGACCGCTTCCTGGATGGCCGTGGTCGCCGCCGCCACTTCCTCCGTGTCGTCCTGCTTGAGCGCGGCCCGCCCCCGCTCCAGCGTCTCCTCGATCGTGGACCGGTCCGCGTCGTCGAGCGACTCCTTCCAGTCCTCGAGGTTCTTCTCGGTCTGGTACACGAGCGAGTCCAGCCGGTTGCGGGACTCGACGGTCTCGCGCCGCTCCTGGTCCTCGGCCGCGTGCGATTCCGCGTCCCTCACCATGCTCTCGATCTCGGCGTCGGAGAGCCCCGAAGACGCCTCGATGCGAATCTTCTGCTCCTTGCCCGTCGCCTTGTCCCTGGCGCTCACGTGCAGAATGCCGTTCGCGTCGATGTCGAAGGTGACCTCGACCTGGGGCACGCCGCGCGGCGCGGGCGGAATGCCCGTGAGCTGGAAGCGGCCGATCGTCTTGTTGCCGCTCGCCATCTTCCGCTCGCCCTGGAGGACGTGGATGTCGACCGTGTTCTGGTTGTCCTCCGCGGTCGAGAAGATCTCCGACTTCTTCGTGGGGATCGTCGTGTTGCGCTCGATGAGCGACGTCATGACCCCACCCAGCGTCTCGATCCCGAGGGAGAGCGGCGTGACGTCGAGGAGGAGGACGTCCTTTACGTCGCCGCCGAGCACGCCGCCCTGGATCGCGGCCCCGATGCCCACGACCTCGTCCGGGTTCACGCCCTTGTGCGGGTCCTGGCCGAAGAAATCCTTCACGACTTCCTGGATCTTGGGGATCCGGGTCGAGCCACCGACGAGAATGACTTCGTCGATCTGATCGACCGAGAGACCGGCGTCCGCCAGCGCCTTCTCCATCGGCGGAATCGTGCGCTGGATCAGGTCGTCGACCAACTGCTCGAACTTCGCCCGCGTGAGGGCGAGGTTGAGGTGCTTGGGCCCCGACGCATCCGCTGTGATGAAGGGGAGGTTGATGTCGGTCTGCATCGTCGAACTGAGCTCGATCTTCGCCTTTTCCGCCGCCTCCTTGAGGCGCTGCAGGGCCATCGGGTCGGCCGAGAGATCGATCCCCTGGTCCTTCTTGAACTCGTCGACGAGCCAGTTGATGAGGCGCTGGTCGAAGTCGTCTCCGCCGAGGTGCGTGTCGCCGTTGGTGGCCTTCACCTCGAACACGCCGTCCCCGAGTTCGAGCACGGAGATGTCGTAGGTGCCGCCGCCGAGGTCGAACACCGCGATCTTCTCGTCCGACTTCTTGTCGAGGCCGTAGGCGAGCGCCGCGGCCGTCGGCTCGTTGATGATCCGGCGGACGGTGAGACCGGCCACGCGGCCCGCGTCCTTCGTCGCCTGGCGCTGGGCGTCGTTGAAGTAGGCCGGAACCGTGATCACCGCCTCCGTCACCTCCTGGCCCAGGTAATCCTCGGCCGTCTGCTTCATCTTCTGCAGCACCATGGCCGAGAGTTCGGGCGGCGTGAAGGTCTTGTCCGCGTGCGCAATCCGCACCTGGACGCGGTCCTGGTTGTCACCCTGGATGTCGTAGGTGACGAGCTTCATCTCCTCGCCCACCTCGGACCGCTTGCGGCCCATGAAGCGCTTGATCGAGGCGACGGTGTTGAGCGGGTTCGTGACGGCCTGCCGCTTGGCGACCTGCCCGACGAGCCGCTCTCCCTCCTTCGTGAAGGCGACCACCGAGGGCGTGGTGCGCGCGCCCTCCGCGCTCGGGATGACGACGGGGTCTCCACCTTCCATTACGGCGACGACCGAGTTCGTCGTCCCGAGATCGATTCCGATGATCTTGCCCATTGCTTTTCCTTGGCTTGTGCTTGTCCGCTGTTTCCGCTGGTTCCATCCCAGGCCGAGTCGCGCGGAGCGGCGCCCCGCTTCCGGCGCCCGCCCGCGAACGCAGAAACACGTTGCAATCGCCGTGCCGCGTCCCGGGCCGCCTGTGCGCCGTCTTTTCCGACAAAATGGCACTTGGGCGAGCCGCGTCCCGGTCCGGGGTGCCAAAGTGGCATGAAAAGGGGCGGGGTTGTGGCGTGGAACACGCGACGGGGTATGTTCTCCGGGCTCCCGTCGCCCCGAACCCTCAGCCGGAGTGCGCCGATGTCCCAGCGTCGCGACCCTTCCCGCTCCGCAGCCGCGGCGCCCTCGGCGATGCCGCGGGAGGGTTGGCTGCTCCTCACCGTGGTCACCGTGCTGGGCGTCGGCCTGGCCGCGGGCGCCGCGCCGCTGGCGGCACAGGGACTCGAGGGGGTGGGTGGCGCGATCGACGAGCCGTTCCTCTCCCGCCTGGCGCGGGGTCTGCTCGGGATCGCGTTCCTGCTCACGACCGTGTGGCTTTGCTCCGCGCACCGGAAGTCGATCTCGTGGCCGCTCGTCGTCAAGGGGCTCGGGCTGCAGATCGCCTTCGCGCTCCTCGTCCTCAAGTCGGGCGTCGGCCACACCTTCTTCAGCGCCGTCAACGACGTATTCGTCGCGCTCATCGGGTACACCAACGCGGGATCGCGCTTCGTTTTCGGGTCGCTCGTGGACTTCGGGACTCCGGTCGACGGGGGCGCGGGCGGCGTCGTGAACATCGGGGCGAATTTTGCCTTCAGCGTCCTGCCCACGATCATCTTCTTCTCTTCCCTCATGGCCCTCGCGTATCACCTGGGGTTCATGCAGCGGGTCGTGCGAGGCGTCGCCTGGGCGATGCAGCGCACGCTGGGGACGAGCGGCGCGGAGACGACCTCGGCCGCCGGCAACATCTTCGTCGGCCAGACGGAGGCGCCCCTCCTCATCCGGCCCTTCGTGGACCGGATGACGATGTCCGAACTCAATACGGTGATGACGGGGGGCTTCGCGACCGTGGCGGGCGGCGCGCTCGCCGCGTACGTGGCGATCCTCGTGGGGGTGTTCCCGGGCATTGCGGGGCACTTGCTCGCGGCGAGCATCATGGCGGCGCCGGCGGGGATCGTGGTGAGCAAGATGCTGATGCCCGAGACGCAAGTGCCCGAGACGCGCGGCACGCTCGACATCGACCCGCCGCAGGCGCACGCGAACGTGATCGACGCGGCGGCCGGAGGGGCGGGAGACGGGCTGAAGCTCGCCCTGAACGTAGGGGCGATGCTCCTCGCCTTCCTCGCCATCATCGCCCTGGGGAACGGCGTCATCGGCTGGGTGACCGGACTGTTCGGCGTGGAGGGAATCACGCTCGAGCGGATCTTCGGCTGGGTCTTCGCCCCCGTGGCCTGGCTCATCGGCGTGCCGTGGGCCGACGCGGTCGAGGTCGGGACGCTGTTCGGGGTGAAGATGGTCGCGAACGAGTTCCTCGCCTTCACGAACCTCGGGGCCGGGCTCGCCGGCGACCTTCAACTCTCGAACAAGTCGCTCATCATGTGCACGTACGCGCTGACGGGTTTCGCGAACTTCAGCTCCATCGCGATCCAGATCGGGGGCATCGGGGGGATCGCCCCGGGCCGCCGTGAGGATCTGTCGAAACTCGGCCTGCGGGCGATGCTCGGGGGGACGGTTGCGACGTGGATGACGGCGACGCTGGCCGGAGTCCTCGCGTGACCCGCGCGGCCGCGGACATCCAGGTCGGCGTCGACGCGGCGGCCGCGGCGCTGCGAGCCCGCATTGGGGACCGGCTGGACGGCGACGCGCCGCATGTCGCGATCACGATGGGCTCGGGGCTCGGCGGCCTCGGGGAAGAGATCGAGGATCCGGTGCGGGTGCCCTACGAGGATCTTCCCGGCTGGCCCCGTCCCACGGTCATCGGCCACGCCGGCCACGCGCTCATCGGGACGCTCGGCGGTCGGCCCGTCCTGGGCCTCAGCGGACGCGTCCATCTCTACGAGGGCGGCCCGCCGGAGCGCGTCGTTTTCTACGTGCGCGTCGCGGCGGCGCTCGGCATCCCGGTCCTCTTCCTCTCGAACGCGGCCGGGGCGATCCGGGAGGGCTGGCACCCCGGCGAACTCATGCTGGTCTCCGACCACCTCAACCTGACCGGCACGAGCCCGCTTATCGGCCCTGTGGTGGGGACGGAGAATCGCTTCCCCGACCTGACCTTCGCCTACGACCGGGAACTACGGACGATCGTGCGCGGGACCGCGTCCGAGCTGGGCCAGACGCTCCACGAGGGCGTCTACGCGGCGATGCACGGCCCCGCCTTCGAGACCCCGGCCGAGATCCGCATGCTGCGGGCGCTCGGCGCGGACGCCGTCGGCATGTCCACCGTGCCGGAGGTCATCGCGGCCCGCGCCCTCGGCATCCGCTGCGTCGCCGTCTCCTGCCTCACGAACTACGCGGCCGGGGTCCTCGACGAACCGCTGAACCACGAGGAAGTCCTCGAGACGACGAAACTCGCCCAGGCCGGCTTCCAGCGCCTCGTCGAGCTCTCCGCCGCCCGCTGTCCCGGGCCCGCGGCCCCGACGCGCTAGCGCGGTCGCCGCGACGCTGCGATCAGGCGAGATCGTAGCGGTCGAGGTTCATCACCTTGTTCCAGGCGCCGACGAAGTCGTGTATGAACGCCTCCTGCCCGTCGTCGCACCCGTAGACTTCCGCGAGCGCCCGGAGTTCGGAGTTCGAGCCGAACACCAGGTCCACCTCGGTGGCGGTCCACCGGATGTCGCCGGCCGCGTCGCGGCCCTCGAAGGCGCCATCGGATGACGCCCGCCACTCCGTGCTCATGTCGAGCAGGTTCACGAAGAAGTCGTTCGTCAGCGCTCCGGGCCGGTCCGTGAACACGCCGTGCGCGGACCCTCCGGTGTTCGCGTTGAGGACGCGCATGCCGCCGACCAGCGCGGTCATCTCGGGCGCGGTCAACGTGAGCAGGCAGGCCCGCTCCACGAGCTGCCCGGCCGCGGACGCTCCGTTTCCGGCCTTCGCGTAGTTGCGGAACCCGTCCGCCGCGGGCTCGAGCACGGCGAACGACTCCGCGTCCGTCCACTCCTCCGACGCGTCCGTGCGCCCCGGCGCGAACGGCACCTGCACGTCGTGCCCGGCATCGCGCGCCGCCTGCTCGACGCCCGCGCACCCGGCGAGGACGATGAGGTCGGCGAGGGAGACCCGCTTGCCTCCGCTCTGCGCGGCGTTGAACTCCGCCTGGATCCCTTCCAGCGTTTGCAGCGCCCCTGCAAGTTTGGCCGGATCGTTCGCCTCCCAGTCCTTTTGCGGCGCCAGGCGGACGCGGGCGCCGTTCGCGCCGCCGCGCTTGTCGGTGCCGCGGAACGAGGCCGCCGACGCCCAGGCCGTCGCGACCAGCCGGGAAACCGACAGGCCGGAAGCGAGGACCCGGGCCTTGAGATCTGCGACATCCTGCTCATCGATCAGCTCGTGGTCGACAGCGGGCACGGGATCCTGCCACAACTGCGGCTCCGCCGGGACCAGCGGTCCGAGATACCGGCTGCGCGGCCCCATGTCGCGGTGGAGCAGTTTGAACCACGCCTTGGCGAAGGCGTCCGCGAGGTCTGCCGGGTTCTCGAGGAAGCGCTTCGAGATCGGCGCGTACACGGGATCCTCGCGCAGGGAGAGGTCCGTCGTGAGCATCATCGGGGCGTGCTTCTTCGACGGGTCGTGCGCGTCCGGCACGGTGGCCACTTCGGAAGCGTTGACCGGCGTGTACTGCGACTTGCCCGCGGGGCTCTTCGTCAGCTCCCACTCGTGGTCGTGCAGGTTCTCCATGAAGTTGTTGTCCCACCGCGTGGGCTCGGTCGTCCAGGCGCCTTCCAGGCCGCTCGTGATCGTGTCGCCGGCCTTCCCGCTGCCGTAGCTGCTGTGCCAGCCGAAGCCCTGTGCCTCGAGGTCGGCGCCCTCCGGCTCGGTACCGACGTGGGATTCGGGGCCGGCGCCGTGCGCCTTGCCGAAGGTGTGGCCGCCGGCGATGAGCGCGACCGTCTCCTCATCGTTCATCGCCATGCGGGCGAAGGTCGTGCGGATGAACTTCGCCGCCGCCGCGGGGTCCGGGTGCCCGCCCGGCCCCTCCGGGTTCACGTAGATGAGCCCCATGTGGTCGGCGCCGAGCCCTTCCTGCAGTTCCCCTTCCTCGTTGTGGCGTTCGTCCCCGAGCCACTCGGTTTCCGATCCCCAGTCCGTCTCGTCGGCCTCCCACACGTCCGGGCGGCCGAAGGCGAAGCCGAACGTCCGGAACCCCATCGACTCCAGCGCGCAGTTGCCCGCGAAGATGATGAGATCGGCCCACGACAGGTTGCGGCCGTACTTCTGCTTCACCGGCCACAGCAGGCGGCGCGCCTTGTCCAGGTTCCCGTTGTCCGGCCAGCTGTTCAGCGGCGCGAAGCGCTGGTAGCCCGAGCCGCCGCCGCCGCGGCCGTCCGTGATGCGGTACGTGCCCGCGGCATGCCACGTCATGCGGATGAAGAGCGGCCCGTAGTGGCCGTAGTCCGCCGGCCACCAGTCCTGCGAGGTCGTCATCACCTCCTCGACGTCCCGCTTCAGTTCCTCGACGTCGACGTTCTTGAACGCCTCGGAGTAGTTGAAGTCCCCGCCCATCGGGTCCGACGCGGGCGAGTTCTGCCGAAGGGCCTTCAGGCTCAGCTGATTCGGCCACCAGGTTTCATTCGTCGTCATGGGATTCTCCAGATGGTCAATCGTCAGGTTCTCTCAGGGTGTCCGGGCAACAGCTTCGGCCCGGAGGCGGCCGAGCGTCAAGAAATCCGCCGGCGCCTCGTCGTGGACCGCACCGTCCTCCAGGCGGAAGGTACATTCGCCTGAGTCCGGCGTCCGAACGATATTCTACCCATGGGCCTCTTACAGCGATCATCGGAACCCGACGTCGTTCCAATGCGAGGGCGCAATGCCGGAACGCCGCTCGACCTCGATCTGATCCGGGGGCAGGCGGCGAACCGCAGCGCGATCGAGCGCCGGGCCGCCACGCTGGGGAAGCGCCGCAGCATCAAGAAGGAGTGGCAGGCCGCCTGGCTCCTCCGCGCCGTGACGATGATCGACCTCACGACGCTCGCCGGCGACGACACCCCGGGGCGGGTGGCTCGCCTCGCCGCCAAGGCCCGCCAGCCCGTACGTCCCGACCTCCTCCGCGCGCTGGGGGCGGAAGATCTCGGCCTCCGGGTGGCCTCCGTCTGTGTGTATCCGACGATGGTTCCCGCCGTCGTGGAAGCGCTCGCCGGCGACGACATCCCGGTGTGCGCGGTCGCCGCCGGCTTTCCCGCCGGGCTCACGCCGTTCGCGCAGCGGGTCGAGGAGATCCACGAAGCGGTCGAGGCCGGGGCGCGCGAGATCGACATCGTCATCACCCGCCGCAACGTGCTCACCGGCGACTGGGAGGCGCTGTACGACGAGGTCCGCGCCTTCCGCGAGGCCTGCGGCGACGCCCACCTGAAGACGATCATGGCCACGGGTGAACTCGGGAGCCTGCGCAACGTCGCCCGCGCGAGCTGGACCTGCATGATGGCCGGAGCCGACTTCATCAAGACTTCGACCGGCAAGGAGAAGGTCAACGCGACGCTCCCGGTCGGACTCGTGATGGCGCGCGCGATCCGCGCCTACCGGCAACTCTCCGGCTTCCAGGTGGGGCTGAAGCCGGCCGGCGGCGTCGGGAAGGCGAAGCAGGCGCTGGAGTGGCTGATTCTCGTGAAGGAAGAACTGGGCGGGACATGGCTCGACCGGTCGCTGTTCCGCTTCGGCGCGAGTTCGCTGCTCGCGGACATCGAACGCCAGTTGGAGCACCGGGCGACGGGGCGGTATTCCGCCTACCACCGGCACCCGCTGGGGTGAGGGTCGGGTTGAGAGGGGGTTGAGGGAGATGCCGAAGATCGCGGAACTGTTCGAGACGATGGAGTACGGTCCCGCTCCGGAGGTCGCGGACGAGGCGCGCGCGTGGATCGAGGAACGGGGTCCCCGCTTCGGGCACTACTTCGGCGGTGCCTGGCGCGAACCTGCGGACGGCGAGTTCTTCGCGACCTTCGATCCGAGCAACGAAGAGCCACTGGGCGAGATCGCGCAGGGCAGCCCCGGCGATGTGGACCGCGCCGTGGCGGCGGCACGGGCGGCCCAGGCGACCTGGCGGGATCTCGGGGGACACGGCCGGGCGCGCTACCTGTACGCGATCGCCCGTCACCTGCAGAAGCACTCCCGGCTCTTCGCGACGCTCGAGACGCTCGACAACGGGAAGCCCATCCGCGAATCGCGCGACATCGACATTCCGCTCGTCGCGCGGCACTTCTATCACCATGCGGGCTGGGCCCAGCTCATGGACGCCGAACTCGCCGACTGCGAGCCGCTTGGCGTCGCGGGCCAGATCATCCCCTGGAACTTCCCGCTGCTCATGCTCGCGTGGAAGATCGCGCCCGCTCTCGCGACCGGGAACACCGTCGTCCTCAAGCCCGCCGAGTTCACGTCGCTGACCGCGCTCCGGTTCGCGGAACTCTGCCACGAGATCGACCTTCCGCCGGGCGTCGTGAACATCGTGACCGGGGATGGCCACACGGGCGCCGCGATCGTCGAACATCCGGACGTCGACAAGATCGCCTTTACGGGCTCGACGGAGGTCGGACGCCTCATCCGCGAGACGACGGCGGGGACCGGCAAGAAGATCTCGCTGGAACTCGGCGGGAAATCGCCCTTCCTCGTTTTCGACGACGCGGACCTCGACAGCGTGGTCGAGGGCGTCGTCGACGCGATCTGGTTCAACCAGGGCCAGGTGTGCTGCGCCGGCTCCCGGATCCTTGCCCACGAAGGGATCGCCGACGCGCTCGCCGACCGCCTGCGCGCCCGCATGGAGACGCTCCGCATGGGGGCTCCGCTCGACAAGGGCGTCGACATCGGAGCGATCATCGCGCCGGTGCAGTTGAAGAAGATCGAGTCGCTCGTCGAAGAGGGACGCGAGGAGGGCGCCACGATCTGGCAGCCTTCCTGGAGCGTCCCCCGGGACGGCTGGTTCTACCCGCCGACCCTGTGCACCGACGTGTCGCCGGCCGCGCGGATCGCCCAGGTCGAGATCTTCGGTCCCGTCGTGGTTCAGATGACGTTCCGCACCCCCGCGGAGGCGGTCGCGCTCGCGAACAACACGCGCTACGGCCTCGCGGCGAGCGTATGGACCGAAAACGTGAACCTCGCCCTCGACATCGCCTCGCAGATCAAGGCCGGGACGGTGTGGATCAACTGCACGAACGTGTTCGATGCCGCCTCGGGGTTCGGCGGCTATCGTGAAAGCGGGTTCGGGCGCGAGGGCGGCCGGGAAGGGCTCTGGGAGTATGTCCGCCGGCACCCCGCGCCGGCGGGGCCGGACCCCGGTGAGGAGGAATCGCAGACGGCGAAGCGCGACGAGCGGGGAGACGCCCGCAAGAAGGCCGACGCCCCCGCGCGGCTGCCCGCGGTCGACCGGACGGCGAAGCTCTACATCGGTGGCCGGCAGGCGCGGCCGGACGGCGGCTACAGCCTCGAGGTCCAGGACCACCAGGGCCGCGCCGCGGGGGAAGTCGCCCGCGGAAACCGGAAGGACGCGCGCAACGCGGTGGAGGCGGCACTCACCACGGACTGGGCGCGTACGACGGCCCACCTGAGGGCGCAGATCCTGTACTACGCGGGCGAAAACCTCGACGCGCGCCGGGGGGCCTTCGAGGACCGGCTGTGCGCGCTCACGGGCTGCGATGAGCGGGCGGCGGCGCGCGAGGTGGAAGCGTCCGTGCGGCGCCTCTTCACCTGGGCGGCGTGGGCGGACAAGTGGGATGGGGCCGTCCACCGGACCCCCTTCCGCAACGTCACCCTCGCCATGCCCGAGCCGCTGGGCGTGATGGCGGTGATCTGCCCGCGGGAACCTGCGCTGCTCGGTTTCATCTCCAGCGTGATCCCACCCGTTGCCCTCGGGAATTCCGTCGTTGCCGTCGCCTCGGAGCGTTGGCCTCTCCTGGCCACCGACTTCTACCAGGTGCTCGAGACCTCGGACGTGCCGGCAGGGGTCGTCAACATCCTTACGGGCCTCGAGGAGGAACTGCGGCCCACCCTCGCCGGCCATGATGCGGTGGATGGGATGTGGTACTTCGGGGCGGACGACGGGGCCGCCGACGTGGAGCGCCGCTCCGCCTCCAATCTGAAGCGCACCTGGACGAAGGCCGCTCGGGGGCCGGATTGGTTCGGTCCCGGCGGCGAGGGGCGCGAGTTCCTCCGGCGCGCCTCCCAGATCAAGAACATCTGGGTCCCGTACGGGGAGTAGCCTTCAGTCGGGGGAACGGTCTCCGGGATCGGCCCAGTGATCCAGGGGACCGCGGCCGGAGCCGAGGCCCGGCGCGGCCGCGATGGCGGCGCGCGTGAAGGCGAGTCCCCGCTCGATCGCCGGCTCGAGAGTGAGCTCCGAGGCCAGCCCCGCCGCGATCGCGGCCGAGAGCGTGCAGCCGGTCCCATGGGTTTCCGTCGTCCGGATGCGGGGGGTCCGCCACGCGCGCTCGCGGTTTCCGTCCCGGAACAGGTCGACGACTTCTTCGCCGTCCAGGTGCCCGCCCTTGACGAGCACGGCCCCGGCTCCCCGCGCGAGGATGGCGCTCGCCGCCGCGGACATGTCGGCTTCGGTGCTCACGGTCCGTCCGGCGAGGATCTCGGCCTCGGGCACGTTCGGCGTGACGAGGGTGGCGATAGGCAGAAGTTCCTCCAGGATGGCGGACACTGCGGCCGGGTCGAGGAGCCGGTCGCCGCTCGTCGCCACCATCACCGGGTCGACCACGAGCGGTGCCTCGAAGCCGTGCAGGCTCGCGACGACGGCCCGCACGATTCCCGCGTTGGCGAGCATCCCCGTCTTCGCGGCTCCCGGCGACAGATCCGCCCGGACCGATTCGATCTGGCGCCGCACGAGCGGCGGGTCGAGCGCCTGTACCGCCTGGACGCCGAGGGTGTTCTGCGCCGTGACGGCGGTGACCGCGCTCGTTCCGAACACGCCGAACGCGTGAAAGGTCTTCAGGTCGGCCTGGATGCCGGCTCCGCCCCCCGAATCGCTTCCCGCGATCGTGAGAGCCGTCGCCCGCGCCGCTTTCTTCGGGTTCACGCTCGACTCCGCTCAGGTCCGCATAGATCCGCACCGGTCGACCGGTTCGCTCCCGCTCCGTGCGCCGCGATGACAGCGCGTTGAGCCGCAGCATAAAATAAGGGCATGCCGACGCGCGCGGAGATCAAGGCCTGGCGGTCGCTGCACCGCGGAAGGGGACGCCGGGAAACCGGGTGTTTTCTGGCCGAGGGGCGGCGGCTCGTCGGCGAGATGCTCGAGTGGCCGGGCCGCACGGTTGCCGTGCTCCACGCCGATGCGGCGGGGGACGAGCCGGAGCTGGAGGCGCTGCTCGCGCGCGCGGTCACGCTGGGCGTGCGCACGGAGGCGGTGCCCGAAGCGACCATTCAAACGCTGGCGGATGCCGCCACGCCCCAGCCCGTCCTCGCGATCGGCGAGGTGCCGGCGTACGGCTGGGACGATGTGGCCGACGGCGCGATCGTGCTCCTCGACGGCGTGCAGGATCCGGGCAACGTCGGTACCCTCGTGCGCACCGCGCTCGCGCTGGAGGCGGCCGCGGTGGTCGGCGTCGGGGAGACCGCCGATCCCTGGGGGCCGAAAGCGCTACGGGCCTCGGCGGGAGCTTCGTTTCGCGGCCCCGTCTTTCGCACGGACACCCGGGACGCCGTGGAGCGGCTCGCCGGGCGGAGGATCCCGATCTGGGTCGCCGCGGCCGATGCTCCGCCGCTCGCGGAACCGCCCGCCGGACCGGTTGCACTCGCGCTGGGGAGCGAGGCTCACGGCGTCTCCCCGTCGCTCCGCGCCGCCGCAGCCCGCGTCGTCTCCGTGCCGCTCGCCCGCGGCGTGGAGTCGCTGAACGTGGCGTCGGCCGGCGCGATCCTGCTCGACCGGCTGCGGACGGGGCGCCCGCTTGGCTGACCCCGCGATCATCGGGGTCGCGGTGCTGCTCGGTGCGGCCGTGGGCTCCTTCCTCAACGTGTGCGTCACCCGCATGCCCACCGGAGACAGCGTCCTGCGTCCGCGCAGCCGTTGCCCGTCGTGCCACGCGCCGATCCGCTGGCGCGACAACCTCCCCGTCCTCTCCTGGATCTTCCTGCGGGCACGGTGTCGCGACTGCGGCGGCCGCATCTCCTGGCGCTACCCGGCGATCGAACTGGCAGCGGCCCTCGCCTGGGGCGGCATGGCCTGGCTGTATAGCGCATCGGTCGCCGCCCTCACCGGTGCAGTCCTGTTCACTCTCCTCCTCGCGATCGCGGTCATCGACGCACGCCACTACGTCATCCCCGATACCCTCTCACTCGGCGGGTGCGCCGCGGGCCTCGCCCTTTCGGCACTCCCGGGATCGACCCCGCCGCTCGCGGCGATCACCGGAGCCGTGCTCGGGTTCGGGCTTCTCTACCTGGTCGGGTGGCTGGGCGAGAAGGCGCTCCGGAAGCCGGCGCTCGGCGGCGGCGATGTGAAAATGATGGCGATGGTGGGGGCCTTCCTCGGCCCCGGCGGCGCCTTGCTCACGATCTTCCTGGGCTCGCTCGCCGGGTCCCTCGTCTACGGTCCCGTCTCACTCCGGGACGGGAAAGCCCGTGCCGTTCGGGACCTTCCTCGCGCTCGGCGCGACCGTCGCATTCCTGTTCGGAGAGCCGCTGTTCGACTGGTATCTGCGCTCGCCTGCCGCAGGCCCGGTCGCGGGGCTGACGCAGGCACCGCACTAGCAGCCCGTGGCAAAGCCGTCGGTCAGCGCCGGGAGTGGTGAGGCGCCCGCCTAGCCCCGGCGAATCCGGGCGCGCGTTACGTGCGTGTCGGTGCTCGCGACAACCTGTATCCGCACGTCGCCGTGCTCAACCACTTCTCCCGCCGCGGGCACCCGGCCGAGCTCGTCGAGGAGGAAGCCGTTCAGCGACCGGTACTCGGCCACCGGGAACGAGGTCCCGAAGAAGTCGTTGATCTCCCGCAGCTCGGCGCCGCCGTCCACGGCGATCTCGTTCCGTCTCAGCCGGATGATGGGCTCGGTCGGCAGATCGGTTTCGTCCACGATATCGCCGACCAGTTCCTCGAGGATGTCCTCGAGCGTCACGAGTCCGTCGAGCCCGCCGTGCTCATCCACGACGAGCCCCATGTGTACGCGGCGCGCCCGGAATTGCTCGAGCAGTTCGATGAGAGTGATCGTATCCGGCACGAAGTAGGGTTCGCGCGCGATGCTCGAGAGCGTCACGTCCTGCCGGCCGCCGAGCAGCGCGCGGTACGCCTCGGTGCGGTACAGCACGCCGGTCACGTCATCGAGCGATTCGCCATACACGGGGATCCGGCTGAAGCGCACGTCGGCGAGTTCGTCCGCGATGTCTCCGAGGCTGCGCGAGTCCTCCCAGGCGAGGATCTCGACCCGTGGGGTCATGATCTCCCTTGCGCGCAGGCGGTCCAGCGTGAACACGCGGTCGATGAACTGGCGCTCGTGCGCTTCGATGTCGCCCGACTGGTGCCCGAGGCGCGCCATGGAGCGGATCTCCGACTCGCTCACGTGCGTCCCGCCGCCGGAGTCGGGCAGCACCCATCGCGCCAGCCATTCGAGCGGGAGGACGACCGGCAGGAGCAGGCGCCCCAGGCCCGCAAGGAACGGGGCGGCCAACAGCGACAGCCGGTCCGCGTTGCGCGCCGCGAAGCTCCGCGGCGTGATCTCTCCGAAGCAGAGGATGAGGAGGGTCATGACGCCCGTGGCGAGCCCCACCCCCGCGGAGCCCAACAGTTCCGTCGCCGTATGGGTCGCGACCGCCGCGGCCCCGATGTTGGCGACGTTGTTCCCGATCATGATGATGATGAGCAGGCGCTCGGGGTTTCGCTTCAGCTTCTCGAGTGCGCGCGCGCCCGGACGCCCGTCGCGCACGAGGGCCCTGACCCGGGGTTCCGCGAGCGAAAAGAACGCGATCTCGGCGCCGGAGAAGAACCCGGAGAGGATGAGAAGGAAGATGAGCAGCGCGAAGGTGCCGGTCATGGACGGGGCACTCCCGCCGGAGCCTCACGGCCCGCCCGAACTGTGGGCCAGCGCTGCGTACTGTCGGTTTCGTCCAACGTCTACCAGCTACGGCTGTGTTCGATCAACTCCGCGACGATGTCGTCCGCGGTCTTCCCTTCGGCCTCCGCCTCGAAACCCGGAACCACCCGGTGCCGGAGCACGGCGGGCGCAACCGCCCGTACGTCGTCGAGATTGGGGGCGGGACGGCCATCGAGCGCCGCCCGCGCCTTCGCCGCCAGCACCGTATGCTGCGAGGCCCGCGGCCCGGCGCCCCAGCTCACCATCCGGCGCACGAATTCCGGCGAGGATGCTTCGCGCGGCCGGGTGGCACGCGCCAGCCGCACCGCGTAGCCGACCACCGATTCCGAGGCAGGAACTCTCTGCACGAGCGCCTGGTACTCGAGGAGCTGGCCCGCGGTCACGACGGGGTTCACCTGGGCGGGCGGTCCGCTCGCCGCCATGTCCGCGATGACCGACTCCTCCTCCGCCGTCGGATACCCGATCCGAAGCTCGAACATGAAGCGGTCGAGCTGGGCCTCGGGAAGGGGATACGTTCCCTCCTGCTCGATCGGGTTCTGCGTCGCGAGGACGAAGAACGGGCGGCCGAGCGGGAACGTCTCGCTGCCGACCGTGACCTCCCCCTCCTGCATCGCCTGCAGAAGGGCGGCCTGCGTCTTGGGCGGCGTCCGGTTGATCTCGTCCGCCAGGATCACATCCGCAAAGATCGGCCCCCGGACGAAGGTGAAACGGCGCTCCCCCGTGCGCTGGTCATCCTGGAGCACCTCCGTCCCGGTGATGTCGGACGGCATGAGGTCCGGCGTGAACTGGATCCGGCTGAATTCCAGGTGCAGAGCTTCGGCGAGCGTCGAGACGAGCAGCGTCTTCGCGAGGCCGGGGACGCCGACCAGGAGCGCATGCCCGTCGGCGAGCAGCGTGATGAGCAGCTTCTCGACGATCTCCCGCTGCCCGATGATCCGCTTCCCGACTTCCTCCTCGATCCGGAGCCGAGTGTGACCCAGTTCCTCGAGCAGCCGAACGTCATCCGTCTCGACCTTTCGACCGGCTTCCAAGACTCAATCGGCTCCAGGCGTGAGGGGGGCCGCGGGAATGCGAGACCCGGGCGTCGGCGAGGCCATTTCGGAGTTGACCAGAGGCCTTCAATATGGTGGCAGCAACCTAGGCCTTCAGCGCCCAGCGTCAAGCGAAACCGGCATTGCGAAATTTTTCACAAGCGGACAGATTGGGCTTGGGAAATTTTTCACAAGCGGTCGGCGCGGGGCTCCCGGACGGAGATGTCTCCCCATGCCGAATCCACATCCCGGTTCGACGAACCGGCCGAAACCTGAGGAACCCGAGGGGCATGTCGGCCGCCTTCACGCGAAGGCGGCGGGCACGGAATTCGCGAGTCTCGGCATCGCGATGGGTCTTGCGATCGCGCTCCTTGCGGTCGGCGGCAACTGGCTCGACGACCGTCTCGGGACCGCGCCGCTCTTCGTCCTCCTCGGCGTGTTCGCGGGGTTCGCGGGGGGCTGCTACAGCATGTACGGCAGGCTGGCGGCACGGCGCGAAAGCTCCGCGGCCGATGAGACCGACCGGGAGACGGATCGCAGGAAGTGAAGGATGTTCCCACCGGCTGGATGCGGCGTACGCCGACCTATGCGCTGGCCACATTGGGGCTGGCGGTGGCGGCTGCCGCGTGGTTGCGGGATGGCGAGCGCACGTGGGGGATCGCGGCGGCCTGGCTGATTCAGGTGGTCGCGGTCTGGCCGCTGAACCGGGCGCTCCTGGCGGGACGGCGGGCGACCCGGCCCTGGCTGAGCGGGATCGGCCTCCGGATGGGAGGGCTCGTCGTGACGGGCGGACTCGCATGGACGGGATCGGCGACGCCCGACCTGCCCATCGCCTACGGACTCGCCATGCTGGTGCTGTTGTGGACGGAAGCCTTGTGGCTCGCGCTCGCGCGCGCGAAGACCAAGAAGACCAACTCGACACGGAACGCACGACCGGATGAACCGGGTGCTCGATAGATCGATGGCCTCCCTGCGGAGTCTTGCGGAGCGGGTGCAGGAGCACGCCGCCCCCGCGGCTGCGGCTGCCCAGGAACACCACGGCGAAGCCGCCGCGGCGGGCGAGCACGCCGAGGAGTGGGGCACCGAAGTCATGATGCACCACGTCGTGGACTCGAACATCTGGGAGTTCGGACCCTTCGGCCAGATCCATCTCCCCGAGTTTCCGGCCTTCAATATCGGCGGCCTCGAGATCGACCTTTCGATCACGAAACACGTGCTGTTCCTGATGTTCGCGGCCATCCTCACGATCGTGACGATGTTCATCGCCGCGCGCTCGACCGAGCGGCTGGAGCGGGGCGAGAAGGCGCCCGGAGGTCTCCTCAACGGGATCGAAGCCTTCTATCTGTACCTGAGAGATGACATCGTGATGGCCAACATTGGCCGCGGGGGAGAGAGGTTCGTCCCCCTCGTCATCACCTTCTTCTTCTTCATCCTCTACGCGAACCTGCTCGGCCTGATCCCCTTCGGCGCGACGGCGACGGGGAACATCATGGTCACGGCCGCGCTCGCGATCATCGCGCTCGTCGTGATCGAGACCGCGGGGTTCATCGCCCTCGGCCCGCTGGGCTACGCGAAGACCGTGTTCTTCCTCCCGCCCGGGTTGCCCGGGCCGCTGAAGCCGGTCACCCTGCTCATCATGGCGCCGGTCGAACTGATCGCGAAGTTCTCGAAGATCATGGCGCTCGCGATCCGGCTCTTCGCCAACATGACGGCGGGACACTTCGTCATCCTCGCCTTCATGGGCCTCATCCTCACCTACGGCTCGATGGTCGGTCAGGGATTGTTCGGAACGACGGTCGGCGCCGTGACGATTCTGGGGTCCATGGGCCTCGCGCTGTTCGTGATGATGCTGGAGATCTTCATCGCGCTTCTTCAGGCGTACATCTTCGCGATGCTGGTCTCGGTGTTCATCGGATTGATTCGCCACGCGCACTGACCCGGAGGGGTCCGCGGGCAACTTCCGCGCCGGGGAGGCGCGGACGGAACGGGGGGTGTCGTTCGAACCCCCGACTGAGAAAGGAAACTGGAGCAAACGATGCTGAACATGTTGACGCTGCTGCAGGGCATGTCGACGGGAGACGGCCTCGCGGTCGGTCTCGCCATTGTCGGGGGCGGGCTCTCCGTGCTCGGTGCCGGTATCGGAATCGGTCTCATCGGCGGGCGCATGACGGAAGCGATGGCCCGCCAGCCCGACGAGGCGCAGACCATCCAGACCGGCGCGATCGTACTCGCCGTGTTCATCGAAGGTGTGGCGCTGTTCGGACTCGTGATCGCCGGCTTCATCCGCGGCGGCCTCTGATGCGTCTCGCCGGTCTCGGCGCGCTCTGGGCCCTCGCGGCGCCGGCGAAGCTGGCCGCCCAGGCGGAGACGGGGATCTTCTCGCTCAATCTGGGGCTCGTGGTGTGGACCTGGATTCTGTTCGTGGTCACGCTCCTCGTCCTGGCGAAATGGGTCTTCCCGCTCATCGCGGGCGGACTCGAGCAAAGGCACGCGAAGATCCAGGGCGCGATCGACGATGCCCTCTCCGCGCGCGATGAGGCGAAGGGGCTGCTCTCGCAGCAGGAGGCCGCGCTGGAAGCGGCGCGCGGCGAGGCTCGCGAGATGCTGGAGAACGCCCGACAGCATGCCGACGGCCTCCGAAAGGAGATGCTGGAGGAGGCGCGGGCGCAGCAGGCGCAGATGCTCGAGGACGCGCGCCGCGAGATCGGACACGAACGGGACCTGCTGCGCGAGGAGATCCGGCGGGATGCCGTGGATCTCGCGCTGGCGGCCTCCGAGCGGCTGATCCGGACGCGGCTGGACGCCGAGGAAAACCGGCGTCTCGTCCACGAGTTCGTGTCGGACGTCTAGCGGAGCGATGAGCGCGTCGGCGGTGGCCCGCAACTACGCGGCGACTCTGTTCGAACTCGCGGCGCGGGACGGGAAGGAGGCGGAGTACGGGCGGCTGATCGAGGAGATCGGCGACCTGTACGCGAATGTCCCGGACTTCCAGCGTTTCCTGGAAGTGCCCGCCGTGTCGCTGTTCGAGAAGAAGGAGGCGATCCAGGCGGCCCTCTCCGGGAGGGCGCCGGACCTCTTCGTCCGCTTCCTGCTCGTCATCCTGGATCGCCACCGGCAGCGGGCCCTCCCGGGGATCGCGCGCGCCTACCGCGATCTTCTCGACGAGAAGGCGGGACGGATCCGCGCCACGGTGACGCTGCCCTTCGAGGCGGATGACCGCGTCCGCGACGAAGTGGTGTCGGCGCTGGAGCGGCGCTTCGAGCGGGAGGTCGTACCCGAGTTCCACGAGGACCCGAAGATTCTGGGCGGCGTGATCATCCGCGTCGGCGACGAGTTGCTGGACGCCTCGCTGCGGCGGCAACTCGAGCAGATGCGGCGCGAGCTGTACTGAGCCGCCGGTAACAAAAAACAGAGAAGAGAAGACGATGACAGGTTTCGACAGCTCCCTTCGAGCGAGCGAGATCAAGAAGGCCCTGCTCGAGCAGATCGACCGCTACGAGGAGGAACTCCGGGTCGAGGAAGTGGGCGAGGTCCTCGAGGTGAAGGACGGCGTGGCCCGCATCTGGGGTCTCTCCACGTGCGTCGCCAACGAGATGCTGGAGATCACTTCCCGCGACACCGGGGTCTCCGTGATCGGCCTCGCCTCGAACCTCGAGGAAGACAACATCGGCGCCGTGATCCTCGGCGATTACCTGGCCCTCAAGGAAGGAGATCCGGTGCGCCGCACCGGTCGCGTCCTCTCCGTGCCCGTCGGTCCGGATATTCTCGGCCGCGTCGTGGACACGCTGGGGCAGCCGCGCGATGGCCGCGGTCCGATCGAGACCGTGACCTACATGAAGGTCGACCGGAAGGCGCCGGGCATCGTGTACCGCCAGCCGGTGAACGAGCCGCTGCAGACGGGCCTCAAGGCGATCGACTCCATGATTCCGATCGGCCGCGGCCAGCGGGAGTTGATCATCGGGGACCGGGGCACGGGCAAGACGGCCGTGGCGATCGACGCGATCATCAACCAGAAGGGCGAGGACGTCGTCTGCGTCTACTGCGCGATCGGGCAGAAGGGCTCGACGGTCGCCGGCATCGTCGAACGGCTCCGCGAGGAGGGCGCGCTCGACTACACGGTCGTCGTGGCCGCGAACGCGTCGGAGCCCGCGCCGATGCAGTTCATGGCCCCCTACGCCGCGTGCGCGATCGGCGAGTACTTCATGTACGAGGAAGGGAAGGCCGTCCTCGTCATCTACGACGACCTCACGAAGCAGGCGGATGCCTACCGCGAGGCGTCGCTCATCCTGCGGCGTCCCCCGGGCCGGGAGGCGTACCCCGGCGACGTCTTCTATCTGCACAGCCGCCTGCTCGAGCGGGCGGCCAAGATCAGCAACGATCCGGAAGCGATCGCCGGCCACCCGGACATCAGGAAACCCGGCGGTTCGCTGACCGCGCTCCCGATCATCCAGACGGCAGCCGGCGACGTGTCCGCCTACATCCCGACGAACGTCATCTCGATCACCGACGGCCAGATCTTCCTCGAAACCGACCTCTTCTACTCGGGCGTGCGCCCGGCCGTGAACGTGGGGATCTCGGTCTCGCGCGTGGGCGGAAACGCGCAGATCAAGGCGATGAAGAAGGTGGCGGGACGCCTGCGGCTGGACCTGGCGCAGTTCCGTGAGATCGAGGCTTTCGCGCAGTTCGGCACGGAACTGGACGCCGCGACGCAGCGGCAGCTGGACCGGGGCCGGCGCACCGTCGAGATCCTGAAGCAGGGCCAGTACGAGCCGATGCCGGTCGAGGAGCAGGTGATGGTGATCTTCGCGGCCACCCAGGGGTTCCTCGACGACATGGACGTGTCGCGCATTCGCGGCTGGGAAGTCGGATTCCTCGAATACATGGGCACGAATCATCCGGAAGTCGGCGAAGCGATCCGTGACGAGAGGGTGATGTCCGACGAGACGGAGGCGGCCCTCCGCAAGGCGATCGAGTCCTACTCGGACACCTTCGTCCACGACGGCGCCTCCCGAGAGGACGCTGCGGAAGCCGCGGCATGAGCAAGTCGAGGGACATCTATCGGCGGATGAAATCCGTCGACAGCACGAAGAAGATCACGCGCACCATGGAGATGGTCGCGACCGCCAAGCTCGCGCAGGCGCAGGGGCGGGTGATCCGCGCGCGTCCCTACTCGGCGGAACTCAGGGACATGATCGCGCGCCTCGCCACGCCGGACCTGGCGGAGTCGCAGCCGCTGCTGCGCCAGCCCGCGCGCATCGAGCGGGCCGCGCTCGTGCTCGTGACCAGCAATCGCGGGCTGTGCGGCGCCTTCAACGCGAATCTCATCCGAACCGCGCAGGCGCAACTCCGCGAGCTGGAGGAGGCGGGAGCCGAGGTGGAGTTCCACGTCTACGGCAACAAGGGGATCTCCTATTTCCGCTTTCGGGGCGTCGAGATGGCGCTGACTCGCAACGATCTGGGGGATCCTCCGGCGGTGGACGATGCGCGGAGTCTGATCGACGATCTGGCCGCCCGCTTCGTGGCCGGCGAACTCGACGCGGTGCGGCTCGTCTTCGCGGAATTCCGGAACATGGTGAGCACGCCCCCTTCGGTCCGGCAGGTTCTTCCGGTCGGCGTGGGCGAGGCACGCTCGGGCCCCCAGCCCTTCTATATCCTGGATCCGTCGGAGGAAGGAATCCTCGATCATCTCCTGCCGCTGTACGTGACGAACTCGACGTACAGCGCGCTCCTGGAGACGGCGGCAGCGGAGCAGGCCGCCCGCCGGACGGCGATGAAGTCGGCGACGGACAATGCCAATGACTTCCTCGACAACCTGCGGCGGACCTACAACCGCGCCCGCCAGGCCGAGATCACGAATCAGATCGCGGAGATCATCGGCGGCGCGGACGCGTTGGACGGATAACGGACGAACAGTGCACGGGGCGGCGGCGCCCCCGAGAACCGATAGCCATGAGGCTGACATATGTCTGAAGGATCGACCGAACGAGGCACCGGCAAGGTCGTGCAGGTCATCGGACCCACGATCGATGCGGAGTTCGAGCCCGAGCACTTGCCGGAGATCTACAACGCGCTCTCCCTGTCATGGAAGGACGATGACGGGACCGAGCACGATCTCGTATGCGAGGTGGCGCAGCACATCGGACGCAACCAGGTGCGCGCCGTCGCGATGGACGCGACGGACGGCGTGACGCGCGGGATGGAAGTCGTGGACACGGGACATCCCATCTCGGCGCCCGTCGGCGAGGCGTCGCTGGGCCGCATCCTCAACGTCCTCGGCGAGCCCGTGGACGAGATGGGTCCGGTCGAGGCGACGGAGCGGTGGCCGATTCACCGCAAGTCGCCCACCCTCCAGAACCTCGAACCGAAGACGGAGATCTTCGTCACCGGGATCAAGGTCGTGGATCTCATCGCGCCCTACGTGAAGGGCGGCAAGACGGGACTCTTCGGCGGGGCCGGCGTCGGCAAGACCGTCATCATCATGGAGCTCATCAACAACATCGCGCAGGAGCACGGCGGCCGCTCCGTCTTCTGCGGCGTGGGCGAGCGCACCCGCGAGGGGAATGACCTCTGGCTCGAGATGAAGGAGTCGGGCGTCATCGACTCGACCGCCCTCATCTACGGACAGATGAACGAGCCGCCGGGCGCCCGCCTGCGCGTGGGGCTCACCGGCCTCACCGTGGCGGAGTACTTCCGTGAGGTGGAAGGACTCGACGTCCTCCTCTTCATCGACAACATCTTCCGCTTCAGCCAGGCCGGGTCCGAGGTGTCCGCGCTCCTCGGCCGCATGCCGAGCGCGGTGGGGTACCAGCCGACGCTCGCCACGGAAATGGGCAACCTCCAGGAGCGGATCACGTCGACGACCCGGGGCTCGATCACCTCGGTGCAGGCGATCTACGTGCCGGCCGACGACCTCACGGACCCGGCGCCGGCCGCGGCCTTCACACACCTCGACTCCCAGACCGTCCTCTCGCGGCAGATCGCCGAACTCGGCATCTACCCGGCCGTGGACCCGCTCGACTCCAGCAGCCGCATCCTCAGCGCGCAGTTCCTGGGCGAGCGGCACTACCGCGTGGCGACCGCCGTGCAGCGTACGCTGCAGCGCTATAAGGACCTGCAGGACATCATCGCGATCCTCGGGATGGATGAACTCTCCGAGGAGGACAAGGTCATCGTGAACCGGGCCCGGCGGATCCAGAAGTTCCTGTCGCAGCCCTTCCACGTGGCCGAGCAGTTCACCGGCATCCCGGGTCGCTACGTTCCGCTGGAGACGACGATCGAGTCGTTCGAGCGGGTCGTCGAGGGCGAGTTCGACCACCTGCCGGAACAGGCGTTCTACATGGTCGGCGGGATCGAGGAAGCGATCGAGCAGGCGAAGAAGCTGGAGGCGGAGGCCGCATGACGACCGCGTCCGCCGAACGGCGACTGAGCGTCACGGTGATCTCGCCGTCGGCCGCCGCATTCTCGGGCGCCGCGACGTCGATCATCGCCCCCGCGCACGACGGCGAGCTGGGGATTCTGTACGGCCACGCCCCGATGGTCGTCCTGCTGGGCGAGGGCCTGCTTCGCATCCGCACGGACGACGGCCCGCGCCGTTTCCGCGTTGCGCGGGGCTTCCTGCAGGTCCTGGACAACACGGTCGCCGTCCTCGCCGAAGAGGTGGAGCCGGCGGCGGAGAACTGACCCGTCAGGGGTCTTCGGAAGGAGCTTGACGCTCCTCCGAACCGACCCTATTTTACCCGTCTTCCCCGCGGGCGCCCTGGGGCGTCTTGCGGGTCCGCTTTTTTGACAATTTGGTAGCGAGTGAGAGTGCTGGGCGCCGAGTGCGTCTGAGGTGCTTGATGCCGTCAACGAAGATGGATCAAGCAATCAAGGGCACAGGGTGGATGTCTAGGCACGGACTGGCGATGAAGGACGTGGCAAGCTGCGATAAGCCAGGGGTAGCTGCAAGCAAGCGTTAATCCCTGGATTTCCGAATGGGGAAACCCGGCCGGGGTGATGCCCGGTCATCCCTTCGCTGAATACATAGGCGATGGGAAGCGAACCGAGGGAACTGAAACATCTAAGTACCTCGAGGAAGAGAAAACAACCGTGATTCCCTCAGTAGCGGCGAGCGAACGGGGAAGAGCCCAAACCATGGAGGTGTCAAGGCGGCAGCCGTTGCTTCCGTGGGGTAGCAGGGTGGTTCGTGAGAGTCTGCCGGCTCTCGGAACGTCGCGCGGCGGTGAGTCGAATCCGTCTGGAAAGCCAAGCCATAGAGGGTGACAGCCCCGTAGGCGAAGCCGACGTCGCGATCTCTGGACCATTCCTGAGTAGGTCGGGACACGTGAAATCCCGATTGAATCCGGCAGGACCACCTGCCAAGGCTAAATACACGTCCGTGACCGATAGTGAACGAGTACCGTGAGGGAAAGATGAAAAGTACGCCGGGAGGCGGGTGAAACAGATCCTGAAACCGTGTGCCTACAAGCGGTGGGAGCTCGACCCTCTCTTCGTGAGAGACGTCGGGTGACCGCGTGCCTTTTGCATTATGATCCGGCGAGTTGTTCCTCAGTAGCGAGGTTAAGCCGTTCAGCGGCGGAGCCGAAGCGAAAGCGAGTCTTAACTGGGCGTAAAGTTGCTGGGGACAGACCCGAAACCAGAGTGATCTATCCATGGCCAGGTTGAAGCGAGGGTAATGCTTCGTGGAGGACCGAACCGTTGTGGGTTGAAAACTGCTCGGATGAGCTGTGGATAGGGGTGAAAGGCCAATCAAACCTGGAGATAGCTGGTTCTCCCCGAAAGATATTTAGGTATCGCCTCTGAGTGTAGACTGCGGGAGGTAGAGCACTGGAAGGGCTAGGGCCCTAAACCGGGTACCAACCCCTACTAAACTCCGAATGCCCGTTAGTTGGTCTCAGGGAGGAAGTGCACGTGCGATAATGTTCGTGCGCGAGAGGGAAAGAGCCCAGACCTTCAGCTAAGGTCCCCAAGTGCTAGCTAAGTGACAAAGGTGGTGGATTTGCGGAGACAACTGGGAGGTTGGCTTAGAAGCAGCCATCCTTGAAAGAGTGCGTAATAGCTCACCAGTCAAGCGGATCTGCGCCGATAATGGTCGGGACTCAAGTTAGCCACCGAAGCTAAGGCTGCGCGCATCTGCGCGCGGGGTAGGGGAGCGTTGCCTGAGCCGTGAAGCGGGGCCGGAAGGCTACCCGTGGAGCGCAGGCAAGTGAGAATGCCGGAATGAGTACGCGAGAAACAAGGTGAGAACCCTTGTCGCCGTAAGCCCAAGGTTTCCTGAGCCATGCCAATCAGCTCAGGGTTAGTCGGCCCCTAAGGTGAGGCCGAAAGGCGTAGCCGATGGAAAACGGGTCAACATTCCCGTACCACACGATACTGCGCTTGAGTCTGCGGAGGGACGCAGAGGTGAAAGGTCCGTCGTTTCCATGGACATGAACGATGTAAGGAGGTAGGCGTTTCCGGGTAGGCAAATCCGCCCGGTGAAGCCGAGATCCGATGCCGAAGAAGTCTTCGGACTTCGCTAAGGGACCGTAATCGTACTGCCAAGAAAAGCTTCGTGGACGAGGAGTACGTGTGACCGTACCGCAAACCGACACAGGTGGGCGAGGCGAGTAGCCTCAGGCGCTCGAGTGAGTCTTGGTTAAGGAACTCGGCAAAATGTCCCCGTAACTTAGGGAGAAGGGGAGCCGGCAGTAGGTGACCCTGCCTCGCGCAGGAGAGCCGAAACCGGCCGCAGAGAATCGGCCCAAGCGACTGTTTAGTAAAAACATAGGTGTCTGCAAAGTCGTCAAGACGACGTATAGGCACTGACGCCTGCCCGGTGCCGGAAGGTTAAATGGAAGGGTTAGCTTCGGCGAAGCTCTGAAATGAAGCCCCGGTAAACGGCGGCCGTAACTATAACGGTCCTAAGGTAGCGAAATT